>NZ_JABDWV010000050.1:0-3031 GCF_019685435.1 Rhizobium sp. NLR10b
GATGGTGCCACTACCTTGACGACCCGTAAATTGTATAATCCATTACCCAGGTTTTTTGACGACTTACTGAAGAATGCCGATTCTCGCCTGCGCTGTGGCGACGATCCATTGCGTTGTTCGCAGTTCCGGATTTTCATGCCGCATCACGTCGGTCACGACAGCGACGCTATCCGCCCGTGAGCAAGGACGCCTTCGATCCGTTCGACATTCAACCCGCCGATGGCGGCGAGAGGCAGGTCGCCGATGCGCGATTTCCATTCGCTCAGCCGCGTCAGCCCTTGCGGCGGCCATTTCATCGGCTTGAGGATCGTCGTGTAGACCGGGCCGAGTGCGATATAATCAGGCCTTGCTGCCAGTGCGATTTCCAGCTCGCGTTCGTCATGCGTTGAGACGCCAAGCTTCAGGCCACTCGCTCGGATCGCGTCGAGGTCCGCTGTCGCAAGGTCCTCCTGGCCGAGATGGACGAAGCCGCAACCTTCCTCGATCGCAAGCCGCCAGTAGTCGTTGACGATCAGGTGACATTGATGTTTAGGCAGACTGCTGCTGCGCGACGAATCACGGCGCATAGTTCAGCCTCCGGACGATCCTTGATGCGCAACTGCACCAGCTTGACGCCAAGCGGTACCAGCCGGGCAATCCACTCGGCGCTGTCCACGATCAGGTAGAACGGATCGAGCTTCATGTGAACATGGCCTTTCCGATCACGGGCGTGGAGGGTACGGCCATGTCGCGCGGCTCCATCAGGCCGGCGTTAAAGGCTTGATTGCCGGCGGCGATTGCCGCGGCAAAGGCGGCTGCCATCGCCGCGGGATCTCCGGCGCTGGCAACGGCGGTGTTGAGCAGAACCGCATCGAAACCGAGCTCCATGACCGCTGTTGCGTGCGACGGCCGGCCAATGCCGGCATCGACGATCAGCGACACGCCAGGGAAATGCGCCCGCATTGCTCTGAGCGCTGTCGGATTGAGCGGCCCGGCGGCACTGCCGATCGGTGCGCACCAAGGCATGAGCACCTTGCAGCCGGCCTCCAGCAGTCGTTCGGCCACGACCAGATCGTCCGTCGTGTAGGGGAAGACTTCGAAACCTTCGCTGACTAGGATGCGAGCCGCCTCGACGAGGCCGAAGACATCCGGCTGTAGCGTATCATGGTTGCCGATGACCTCGAGCTTGATCCAGTCGGTGGCGAACAGCTCGCGTGCCATCCTTGCGGTCAGCACCGCTTCCGCGACGCTGTGGCAACCTGCAGTGTTGGGTAGGATGCGAACGCCCAGCGCGCGGATCATCTCGAAGAAGGTGCCCCCACTGCGGCCGCCAGACATCTCTCGACGAAGTGAGACGGTGACGATTTCCGTCGCCGATTGCCTGACAGCCTCGGAGAGGACGGCAGGAGAGGGGTATCGCGCTGTACCGAGCAGCAGACGGGAGTTTATTTCGGCCCCATAGAGCGTTAGCATCCGTCAGCCTCCCTGCATCGGCGACAGGATTTCGATCCTGTCATTGTCGCTGAGCGAACGATCGAACCGGTCTTCGCGATGGACAAGCTCACCGTTGACGGCCGTCGCCAGCCAGTCACCCTCGTATTCCATCAGGACTAAAAGCTCTGACAACGACTCAGCCGCGACATCGTGTTCCTCGCCATTAACGATCACTTTCATGGGGCATTCCTTCCGGTGGTATGTTGGTTGAAAACAAGTTCAGCGACCTCGGCGGCCATGGATGGCGCGAGCAGAAAGCCGTGGCGGTAGAGGCCGTTGAGCGAAATCATCTTTGCCTGATGGCTTGCACGTGGAAGATTGTCCGGAAAGGCTGGGCGGATTCCGACACCCGTTTCGATTATGGTTGCATCGGCAAAGGCCGGAAATAGCGTGTATGCAGCGTTGAGCAGTTCCATCAGTGAACGGGCGACTATGGGCCCTTCGAATTCCGTCTCGATCATCGTCGCGCCGACCATGAACAGACCGTCTCCACGCGGGACGATGTAGACGGGGATACGCGGATGGAGCAGGCGGACCGGCCGGGAGAGATCCACGTCGCAGCTTCTAAGGTAGAGCATTTCGCCGCGGACGCCGCGCAATTCCTTTACCTCGCCGATCTGCGCTGCGCCCGTGCAATCGACGACACTGTCGAAGCTCTCCTCATGCGAGCTCTCGCCCACGAAGGTGACCCCCTGAACCGTCAGCTTGGTGCGCAGCAGAGTCAAAACTCGCCGGGGATCGAGATGGGCTTCGCGGCGAAAGAACAGCCCGTGCCGGAACCGCCCGGCAAGGGAGGGTTCCAGCGCCGCGATCGCTGGCTCTTCCAGCCATTCATAACCCGTCGTGCGGCAGGCAAAGCGTCGCAGTTCACCAAGATCGCGAGCAGAGGCGACCACGAGCGTTCCGTTTCGTCGCACCTCTCCCGGCACAATTGCCTCCCATTTGTCGGCGGCGGTGAGACCGCGCATGAGTACCGCAACATCAGCACTCTCCCGCTCGCACCAGGGCGCCAACATTCCGCCCGCGAGCCACGAAGCAGCACCGAGGAAACCGTCATATGGATCGAGCACAGTGACCTCGGCATCTCGAGCGCGCAGTTCATGCGCCACCGTCAGGCCGGCAACGCCGGCCCCTTTGACAAGAACACGCATCTCATTCGCTCGTTTGCTGCAGGGTTTCTACCGGCATATAGAGGCCGCCGCCCTCGCGATAACGTGCCGCCATCGCCTCCAGTCCCTCCTTCTGCGCTTCGGCGCGGATATCGTGCGAGATGCGCATCGAGCAGAATTTCGGTCCGCACATGGAGCAGAAATGCGCGACCTTGTGCGCCTCCTTCGGCAGCGTCTCGTCGTGGAAGCTGCGGGCGGTTTTCGGGGTCCAGCGAGAGGTTGAACTGATCCTCCCAGCGGAATTCGAAACGGGCACGCGAGAGCGCGTCATCGCGCAGCTGTGCCGCCGGATGCCCCTTGGCGAGATCGGCGGCGTGAGCCGCTATCTTGTAGGTGATGACGCCTACCTTCACGTCGTTGCGGTCGGGAAGTCCCAGATGCTCCTTGGG